>NZ_CP104002.1:3925000-3927500 GCF_029201565.1 Devosia sp. SD17-2 | reverse complement strand
TCAAAGCTGTTCATGGACGAAACTCGCGCGCCGGTGCTCGATCCCGGTACCCGAAAAACCAAGACCGGTTACTTCTGGGCCCTAGCCCGCGATGATCGGCCCTGGAGTGGCACCGCGCCACCCGGTGTTGCCTTCACCTACGCGCCCGGCCGAGGCGGCCTTCATGCCGAACGGATCTTGCAGGGCTTTGGCGGCATCCTGCAGGTGGATGGCTATGCCGGCTATAATCGGCTGATCGCGCCTGGACGCGTCGGTTCGAATATCAGGCTCGCCTATTGCTGGGCCCATGCCCGCCGCAAGTTGGTGGATATAACGCGCGCGGGAAACGCCCCTATTGCGGAAGAGGGTGTGAGGCTGATCCGCGAACTCTATTCCATCGAGGCCGATATCCGAGGCCAGGGCCCGGATGACCGCCTGGCTGCGCGCCAGCAGAGATCGGCGCCGGCCGCCGCCCGGATAAGAGAATGGCTCGATCATCATCGCGCCCGCGTGTCCGCGAAAGCGCCCCTCGGGGAGGCACTGGGCTACATCGCCAAATACTGGCCGGGGTTGGTGCTATTCCTGGCCGATGGCCGCATCGAGCTCGACAACAATGCCGTCGAGCGGACTATCCGTCCGATTGCGCTGAACCGGAAAAACGCGCTCTTTGCCGGTCATGATGCTGGCGCCGAAAACTGGGCCGTCATCGCCTCGCTGATCGAAACCTGCAAGCTGAACGGCGTCGACCCCTACGCTTGGCTCGCCACGACCCTCCGCGCCCTCGTGAGCGACCACAAGCAGAGCCGCATCAACGATCTGCTGCCGTGGAATTATGCTTCACAGCTGGGCGATTGACGCTGTTGGCTCTGGCGGCATAATCGGAAATCACCAGCAACGAGGCGCCCTCTACGAACGATCAAGACGACCCCAACCTGGTCACATCAGGCAAGAGCCAGCGGGTAGTCGTTGATGGCTATGCCTTCTTCATCAACATCCATCGTCTCGAAACCGACGAGACATGGAACCTGGAGGTCGTGGACTATCAGGACGCCAGCCACGTCTGGGACGACCAGTTCCGGTCCGACAGCGAGGCACGAGATGCAGCCCTGGCCGCACTGAAAAGCGAGGGCGCCATCGCCTTCATGCGCGGCAACAACGTCGTGCAGTTCCCGAGATCCTGACACCTACGTGGCCGCAGAACACCGCTTACGGAAAGGTGTTCCGCACCGAATCTGGTCCACCGTTCTTTAGCGGCACCATATGGATGATTACCGTCTCGAATTTGCGACCAGAGAGATCAGGTGTGAGTTCGCCGCAAAACAGGCAGGCGTGTCCATACAGGACGGAGGTGTGGTTGCGGACACGTGTACTGCGAATACGCGCCAGCCGCATTTGATGGGTCTCGCCCTGAAACCGATTCTCAGTGTCTTCTTCAAGTCCCATGAGAGAAGTGTTCGGCAGGCGTTCCATAGCCAAGTCATAGGCGCGTTCAGGGAGCGTCCACACGATGTTGGAATAGGCGTAAAAAGGACGAGGCTGGGCTTCGATGAGCCTGTTCATCTCCTGGAGGATGAGCGGCTTGGAAAACTTCTCGACGACGTCAAAGAGGATATCCAAGCTCCTCGGGGGGGCTCGAGCTGGTACGACGTCCGCAATTCGTCCGACGCCGTAGAAGTGAGATTGGCCGGAGTCGCGCGGATTATGAAGAAGCAGGGTGGCGCCGATCACAGCCAGGGGGCGCACCTCGTGAAAGATCGGCACGGTCAACACCCGATCATTATCCCGAAGTTTCTCTGACCGGGCATTCAGAACGAAGACCATGCGCGCGCTCTACGTAAATTTCCCAAGCGGCAATGTACGTGTGTGCGACCGATTTTTAGGGTTGAGACTCAATCATAGCCAGTACGCAACTGCTGCTGCGAGCATGACGGCAGATAGATAATTCCGAGCGAGCTTGTCGTACCGTGTGGCGACGCGGCGGAAATCCTTGAGGCGGCAGAACATGGCCTCAACGCGCCAGCGGTCCTTGTAGCGTTTCTCATCGTATCGGATTTTGCGCTTGCGGTTCTTGCGGCCGGGGATCACCGGGATGGTGTTTTGACTTCGAAGAGTGGAGCGAAGACGGTTGGCATCATAGCCCCGGTCCGCGATAATCCTCTTCATACCCGTTGTGTGGGCGATGAGCAGATCTGCTCCCTTCATGTCCGAGGCATTGCCGGGTGTCAGGACGAGGCAGAGTGGTCTGCCGATAACGTCGACAAGCGCATGGACCTTGGTGGTCCGGCCACCACGCGAGATGCCAATGGCATTGGCTCGCGCCCCCCTTTTCCCCCACCTGCACAACGATGGGCCTTGATATAGCTGCTGTCGATCTGGGCGGTCTCGGCAATCCAGCCCTGTTCGGTCAGAGCCGCAAGAATGCGTGCCCATATACCGCGGCGGCTCCAACGGTTCCAACGATTGTAGATGGTGGTCGAAGGACCATACTCGCCAGGGCAATCAGCCCAGCGCCCGCCGCATT